>NZ_LMIC01000011.1:177284-197152 GCF_001428585.1 Duganella sp. Root198D2
ATTACTTGTCATGAGCCAGGCGTTCGCCCTAACGGAAATTACCGAATCGGGCGCACAGATGACGGACGTGATCTAGATTTGGCTTGACTCAATTCGGCCAACAGCGGCCCGTCGGCCGTTGGGAATTTGACGTGCGGCCGCGCAAAGGTGCGAATAACTAGCGATGAAGAATAGTTTCCTTTCCATTGACTCTTCGATCGTTGAGTCGCTCGCACACCGTCCGCTACGGCTGCAGGAGCTTTTGGCAGTTGCCGCTGTTCGAACCGAAGCTCTGCGCCTCAACGTCCGGCGAGCCGGTGTATCCCCAAGCGAAAGTGCTGACACAACCATCAACGAGCGATTGCAGGCACTTCGGCGTAACGGCAATATTGCATATGATCCAGCGACAAGTCGTTGGGAAATTCTTAGTGATGCGACTGGGGCTTAACCTGGGATTCGAAATCGTACTACCGACCAAAAACGGCCGCTCACATCATCAGAGGCGACCATGAATTTTAAGCAGCACTATGTGTTCCGGTTATCATGTATCTCGCGAAGTTTGAGCCAATGCTGACTACACGCCTATTCATGTGGCCAATTCTCGCCGCTTCCTACGGGGCTTTGATTGCTGCGACTATCCATACTTTGTTGGGAAACTGGTCGGGTGCGGCGTCACTCGGTATGCTGTTCGCGGTTTTCGTAGGTACACCGACTCTCGTGGGGTACGCTGGATACCTATGGCGGAAGAACAGGCTTCGTGGTCTCGCTCGAATAGAAGCGGCGCTCTGCGTCATGCTGCCCATTGCTATCCTTCTGTTGATCGTTCTCGCGATTAAGCTTGGCAGATAATTGACCGTTGAGGCCGGCGAATCTGAAAGTCGGGCCAACTAAATGTTGAACTCGGCCGTTCAGAGGTCGCCACGGTCCGCAATGGGGCGGCTACAGCGCCGCCCGAGTTAGTCAAGCGTCGGTCTGCTCGGCGATTTCAAGAGCATCGTCTACCTCGATACCCAAATAGCGAACTGTGCTTTCAAGCTTGGTGTGTCCGAGCAAGAGCTGGACGGCCCGCAAGTTCTTCGTGCGTCGGTAGATCAGCGTCGGCTTGGTCCGGCGCATCGTATGTGTGGCATATGCGGTGGGATCCAGTCCGATCTCATCGAACCATTGGCGAACAATGCGGGCGTACTGCCTGGTCGAGATATGCGGCGAGTCGGCGATCCTGCTGGGGAACAAATAGTCTGAGTTTCTCAGGTTTGCCGTTGCGATCCAGGTGCTGACACTTTGCCTGGTGCCTTCAGTGAGTTCAAACTGCACAGGCTGCTTGGTCTTTTGCTGTATTACGCTCGCTCGATGTGCGACGTGCGCCCCATGGCAGATGTCGAGCACGCGAAGTCTGACGAGGTCGCAACCGCGAAGCTTGCTGTCAATCGCCAGGTTGAATAAAGCAAGGTCTCGCAAACGGCCGTAGATTTCTAAACGGACGCGAATGGCCCAGATTTCGCTGATCCGGAGCGGCGCTTTTTGGCCTACCAGTTTGCCTTTGTTCCAGGGGACGCGCCTGGGCGCCACTGAAGTTTGAGTATCCATGGTGCACCTCCTTTTCGTAAGGAGCTTTACTATGCGCCGTCAATTTGCCGGTGCCGGCGCAGATAGGCTAGATTATGTGAGAATCTGCGTATTTTTCGCTATGGCAAGCTGGTATGCTGCGGTTGACGAAAACGGCCAGGAACGGACTGTCACCAAGATCCGACCTTCAGGGTAGAACGTATGAAGCTTCGTAGAATTTATCGCTGGACTCTAGGAATGGTTGGCATTCTTGCTTTAGGCACAGAGGCAATCGGCTATTACGTCAATCGTTCGTTGGCTTTAAAATACTTTCCCGACCAGGAGTGGATTAGGATTGGGACGGCCGATGCGTTCATTGCACTTGGCGCTCTCTACATAATCTTTGTTGCTGCGTCCGGCCGTTGGAAGCCTTAGTCAGGTAGCTGACGGCCAACAGCCGCCAGTCAGAAACGAAAGACAATTAACGAATGCTATCTCTTGAAGACAAGACGTGGAAAGAACTCCACGGCGGCTATGGAATCCCATATGATGCCTCGGCAGCCCTCCGGTCAATGCAAGACGGAAAAGACGTCTGGGACGAACTCTGGAATGAGCTTCACCATCAAGGCGATGTCGGTGTCGCTTCATACGCGGCAGTTCCGGAGTTGGTCCGCATAGCGGGCGATGCGACTACACGCGATTGGAATTTTTACGGGTTAGTGGCGACCATCGAAGTTGAGCGCCATCGCAAAGGAAATCCGGCTATTCCCGCGTGGTTGAAGGCAGATTACGATAGTGCTTTAGCGAGAGCTTCCGTATTAGGTTTGGCAGACATAGGGTCGAGAGCTGACAGTGAAACTGTTCGTGCCATTCTAAGTGTACTTGCTCTGGCACGCGGCGAGTTGAAGCTAGGTGCCATGTTGTCGGGGCTGGATGCATCTGAGCTGGACGAATGGCTGGAAGAACGATTAGCCTGGACTGAGCTGTACGAAGAATGAGATTCACTTTCGGCCAGGCGCTGATGGTCAAACGGCTCAGTCTGCGGGCGCCTGGACCACTTCCATGGCAAGAAATAGGGTTCGAAGTATGGGGCTTAAGGACAAAGACGTTATCGAAACGCTGACAGGAGATGGTGTCTCCCTCGACCGTTGGCTCGCACTTGGTAATCATCTTGTTGGTTATTTTGACGAGACTGGTCGCCTAATGACAGAAATTATCGAGAATGACGCTCTCGCAACTGCGGCATCGAAGCTGCTCCGAAAGCGCGGCCAAATTCATCATGCGTCCGACAGCGACAGCTGACCATTGATGCCTTTTTCCGGCCATTAGCTGACCATCTCAGTATCTACTTTCAAAACGATACACTTCTCAGACGTCGAAATTGATATGACCACACTTCATTTACTCTTGGCCCTTGCGATCGTTACTGGAGTAATGCAGTCTAGCTTAGATAAGGCGGGCGTTGGCCGCGTGGAGGATACAGCCCCATCCAAGGCTACGATTGCACTCGTGATGTTGTCAATTCCAATCACGTTCGTCAGCAATCTCGGCCTAATTGTGGTTACGATTTGGTCGTTCTTTGTTTTGCGCTGGCTTCCCACTCTCGTTGTTATCGCCATAGCCTTCATTGGATTTTCGTTGATCTGGGGCATGACCATTGCCACACTGCGGCGTAGCGAGACCTGGGCATCGTTGACCGCCGTCGGGTTACCACTGGTCTTTGCTTTGCGCCTTGTTTGCGCCGTCGCTGTCTTTTTCCTCGGCTTCAGCTATGTCCATGGCGCTACCTAATTTATTCACTAACGGCCAGAAGCTGCCTGCCACCAAGCCAGCGTTTCATTCTAAATTCTTCTGACTACATGGCTTTTTACATCACAATAAACAAGATTGCGGAGACGGCCGACATTTGCACTTATGAGTTCCTTGACCATGAAGCCGGGAGGGGTGTTCTGCAAATCGGGAAAGATACCGGTGATATCACAGAGATCATGGCAGCTCCGGGCGACACTGCAGGGCGGATATTCGAGCGAGCAGCAGTAAAAGTGCTGCGCCACTGGAAAATTGGCGAATACCCGGCAGAGACTTGCTGGGCATCGTGACGAGTTAAGATAATGTGCGCTTGTGGACAGTAGTAGTCCCACGTGCTCATATTCGGCCGAACCGAGCACAGGCTCTTCATTACTCGGCTCATGCTGGTCGAGCGATTTAATACCACGGTCCCCATGTTATATTGCCAATTTGTGAGATTTGGCACGCTAGGCCTTTGAGATGACATCAGACGAAATCGAAGTATTCAAGACTGCTTGCCGCACCGCTCGGGAAAGGGCTTGGGCTTGGCGCCCGCCGTTCTTTATCGAACTTGATGACGATGAATGGCAAGTTCAAGCGGAGAGCGAATCAATCATTCGAATTAATGACTCAACGGGAGCCGTCGTTGATTGTGAAATGCAGCTTGATCCTGTACAGGCTTTGACCATCGCAAGAGACTATGCAAAACAGAACAATCTCCCCTGGAGGCCCGCCTTTACCTTAATGGTTAACTCCGAAGGTTGGGCTGTTGGATGTAACCAGAGCCGGTTTGGTGGGCAAACTGATATCTATGTAAGTCATCGTGGTGGGGTCTTGCGTCATCGCGTGAACCCCAAATGAGCGCTTGCATAAATATGCCCAACCACGTGGTCAACTAGACTGCCTGCACGTGGTGCGTTCTGGCACTCAGTTACCTCGGACGTTGATGCGGCAGGCACATTCCGGCCATGAGCTGCCTCCCGCAATAATCTATCGGTTAGCCTTGTAATGAACGACATTCTCGCCGCACATAAACATAGCTCGCGACATAGAGCTGAGATAATGTCCAGCAACCAATGTGGTTGCTTCCATTGTCTCGCTAGCTTTAGTCCGAGCGAAATCCGAGACTGGGTAGACTGGCCGGAAGGCACGCCACCTGAGCTAGAACTGGATGCCGGGACGACAGCCCTTTGCCCATACTGCGGGATTGACTCGGTAATTGGGTCCGGTTCTGGTTTCCCTGTGTCGACCGATTTCCTTCGCGAACTGCAGAAGCATTGGTTTGAAGAATGAACCGTCACCGGTCAAATTCGGCCAAAAACAGACATTACAGGGCGCGGTTCGAATGCAAACATTGACGGGAAAGATACCTAACATTGTAGCAAGCTGTGCTGTTTTGGGCGGGCTTCCGTTGTTAGCATTCATAGTTCTATTTCTTCAGTTGACGGCGGCACGAAACGCAGGGCACCCACTAACCGGGGATGCGATTGGCCTAGCGATGATGTCAGTATTTTCATACGGACTTGCTTTACTGAGCTTTGGCATTGGCGCTATGTATTTTGGATATAAGCGGGTACGGTATCACCTGTTTCCCAAACGCTGGCACTTAATGGCTTTAGCTTGGGGCGCTGTTGAAGTTGCCGCACCAGTTCTGTACTTTGCATTCTTTTGAATCTGATGGCTAACGGCCAGAAGCTGCCGTTGAATCGTTTCGTGAAGGGTGTTATGAAAAAATTTCTCTTTGCTTGTGTGATGCTGTCTCTCTTGTATTCAAGTGCACATGCATGTAGCTGCCAATTTACGCCATTAGCTCAGCGAGTAGATGAGGCAGACGAGATTTTCTTCGCGACTCTTCAAAACGCTAAGGTTATCCCAGGCGACTATCCCGAGAAGTGGCCTTATATCGAAGGCACGTTTCAGGCCAAGAAAATTCTAAAAGGCACGATACAAGCTAATGACGTTGTACTCTCGACAGGGTTGGGGCGTGGCGATTGCGGCACTATGATGGTTGTGTCTGCCAAGTATATTATTTTCAAAAGCAAGGGTCGGGACAGTATCGACGCGTGTAGTGGTTCAAGCGTCATAGAAGATTTTCAGGAAGAGGAAATCATGTCCAAAATTCGGCTATTAGTGAGCCAACGGAAACCCAACCTGGAGAAGAGATAGTTGACAGAGACAGTTGCCGGCCAGCAGCAGACGGCCACATCGATTAGGTCCGCTTTCTCTTTTTCGAGGTAGGTATGTTTCGGAAAATGATATTTATCTTGCTTCTTGTCTCCAATTTTGTACACGCGGCAGAGAAGAAATGCTTGGTCGCTGGTGAAGCAGTTCATTGGCAAGCCGATTACTGTATGTACAAAGTGGGAACCGATGATTTCTTCCACGAGGATGTTCAAGCGTGCATGGGAAAAGAGGAACAAAAGCCTCAGAAATCCTCCTGTGCCGCTAAGATCGGTTATAAGAAAAAGATTTGCGGGAAAGTCGCTGATGCCGAGCGATATAATGGATCGGCTGAGAAATGCTTTCAGGATGCGGACTTTTCCGGGCCCACCGTACGAAATGGTGGGGTCTGACATCGGCCAGGAGCCGTAACTCAGAGACTAACGCAGCAAAACGACATAATCATGCAAAGCGATCCAAGCGAAATTTGCCGTCGATTCGGCACGACATACATGCCTCCCGATGCTGGTCTGAAGGTAGGGATTGCACTGGGATCGCTTGGAAATATACCGCTTCACGCAGTGCGGCTTCACCCGGAAGGCGGTACGTGCGGCTGGTATATTTACGGCGGCAAGCATTCAACGGATAATGATTTTTACCAGGCACTTCACGTTGACCACTTACCTGAACTTTGCCCGGAGATCGTACCCTATTTAGCATTACCCCCAGGCTGGCGCGTATTACTTGCCCCAGACTATGAAGATGTTTGGTTCGATGGTGAATTGCTGAAAAGTGAAGCCGACGGGTCGTAACGGCCAGTAGCTGCCGTCCACAGAATTGAGCCAAACGTTAATGAAACAAGAGTTTTTTGATCCTGACTTGGTCCATGACCGCGATTCCTTTTTGCAATTTGCGCAGTGGCTAATTGACGATAGGCATGAAGCCGATGACGTCGAACGGGCCGATCCTGAGCGATACAAGTGGGGTGGCGCACATGGCTGGCAAAACAGCTCGATTGCCAGTTTTTTAGAAGGGGCAATTGCGGGCGCAGACGCCCAACGCGACTGGGCCGTTGGATCCGGGCCATCTTGGAAGGACTTGGCCGTTTTTCTTTACCTGGGTAAGATCTACGAGTAATTGCGGCCATTTGCAGACTGTAGAATTATTAAAATTCTTTAAGATGTAAATCCAAATCACGTTAGGTTGAGTATGATCAAGCAGCTTAAGAAAAATGTTCCTGGGCCTTTCTACACGACTGGGGAGTGCCTGTCGTGCGGCGCGCCCGAGGACATGGCTCCTGACCTTCTCGCGCCACTTGACGACGAAAACTACGAAACGTATTTCGTCAAGCAACCGACAACTCCAGAAGAAATTGAGCGTGCCTGTCGAGCAATAGAAGTATGCTGTGTTGACGCACTGCGTTATAGTGGCAACGACCCTTCAATTATCGAGAGATTGGGGAATAATCCTAACTGCTGTGATTACCTCTTGCCAAGGAAACGTAATTGGTTTTTATCGCTTTTTAGAAAGTGAATGTGATACTTCTTCTTGAGACCAACTGAACTGCCTAGGCGTGCGGCGCTATCGGCCAGAACCGGACATCGTCGCTGCAGTCTATACATTCAATCCGAAATAGGTTCGAGTGAACATGGACGCTATTCGTGCAGGCGCAGAGCATCGCATGCTTTCCGACGAAGATATTCTTACTTATCTCGATATGATAGGTTCTTAGCGTGGAGTGCTGCGCGCCCATTCGATCATTTAGAGGGAATCAATGATTCAGTCGTCAATATTAACTCTGATTCTTGCTCTACCGTCAATCGCATTTGCTCTACCAAACGATAAGTGCCAAGGCACACATGAAGGTCGCCCGGAGGCGATTTTCAGTGGCCGAATTTCGACGGATAGTGTTGAAAAATTCATAAAGAATTATGGAAGCTGTCCCCCATCTGTAATTGCGATCACGTCGCCAGGTGGTGACGCTGAAGCCGCCATGCTCCTTGGGGATTGGATATACAAGTATGGAATAGATGTCAGGATTCCTTTTATGTGCATGTCCTCATGTGCCAACTACGTATTCCCAGCAGCGAAAAATAAGTATATCGATTCAAAAGCACTTGTTGTTTGGCATGGTAACGCACTGCAAAAGAATTTCCGTGATTTCATGGAAAAGTATGAAAGGTTAGAACGCGCGAACGAAGATCAGTCTTTCCTAAATACCAATTCGTCGAAGTACCAGAGCCTCAAAAGAATTGTTAAGGCTCAAAGCGAATTCTATGCGCGTATCGGTGTGGACGAAGCTATTGATCGCCTGGGGCAAGAGCCCACAGATTATGACGTGGCTGGCTGGACCACAACGACAGCAGTTATGGAAAGGTATGGCATCCAGCACGTTGATGCGGCGGCGAATTATGCGGAGCATGACTATTTGCGAACTTTGTCTGGCCTAAACGTATTTTTCAAGGGGAAATTTATGAGCTTTAGCTTGGACGCCTCAGGGAAGTTGACGCCAATAATGTTGGAGCCCACAAATTGAATTCAGAAATATTGAATGATTCCGAGATTCGAAAGCCGTAGGAAATGAATTTCCCAACCCAAAGTCAAGGGCTGGCATTCCCCCGATACGAGGGGCATCTCCCTTATTCGCGCTACACGTCAGGTGCTATCAATGTTTCGTTCTTTAATCAGATCAACTAACGTACTGATGTGCGTTTAACATTACATTTCAGAGGTGCACCAAGTTCTGCAAAGGGGCGGATGCGCCAGCCAGGCGAACGAATACAATCGGCCAAAAGCTGACCAACGAATTTTATGAAACTAGAAGTCGAGAAGAAGTCCCCAATCCTCGCTCCGACTGAGACGCAGGTAAGAAACGCCATAGCGCGCCTTAAAAGCTTTGGTCCGAGTTCGTTCGCTTCATTAAGCGACGTTCATGGAAATTATTTGCAAGTCGCAGGTGGCGGCATTACCTGTATGCTGGAGCGTCGTGATGCGGCTACGGGCCGCCATTTTCGTGGATTCAAGTTGGAGAAAAACTCCAACTATCCAGATGGGACTCGACTAGTATTCGGGGCCGGCGAGATTGCTTTGCAATCGGATGAATGGTTTAACCATACAGAAATCGCGGAAGTGTTCACCGCATTTCTTGGTGGGAATGAACTACCGCCATTCATCAACTGGCGAGACGTGTCCGATATACTAAGTTCAAGAAGCAGGTGAGAACCCGCTGCATTCTAACCAAAATTGGGCTGAACTCGGCCAGGAGCGGCCCTACAAACTCAAGAACTATCTATTAACCGGAACACGGCAGCTCGAAATGAAGAAATTCTTGCAATTGCTTATTGTTGGTCTGATGTGCCATTGGACGAGCGCCACATCAAGTGAACTCAAAGACGTCTCGATGATTCAGCTCATCGCAAACCCACAGCAATATGATGGAAAGCCAATTCGTGTTATGGCCTTCTTGAATTTAGAGTTTGAAGGAAATGCGCTCTACCTACATCGCGAAGACTTTGATAAATCCTTATTGTCCAACGCAGTTTGGATATCGCTTGACGACCAACAGGTCCGCACGTCGAAAAAGTTTAGCGGCGGATATGTGCTGGTCGAGGGGGTTTTCAGTTCAAAGGATCGAGGCCATTTGGGTATCTTTTCGGGATCGATTCAACAGGTCACTCGCATACAGAGTTGGGAACGCAAGAAGAAATGAGGCCGGACTCATGGCTTTTCGAGTTGACGGAAGCCGGCCAGGACCGGACAAAGTTACTTGACGTTTTTTTGCCATTTTTTGAATCACCACGTTCATGTCTAACCAAACGCTAATCGCTCGTATCGAAGCGAATCTGGCTCTACTTCAGGCACGTCAAGGCGATGCGCGGGGGCTTGCTGAATCGATTCGAGGAAACGGTAAAGCTCTTGAAGGCATGCCATACGACCTGATTAGAGAAATTGAGAGCATGGCCATGGATCTTGATATCGCTCAGTGGCACGATGAAGATGGGTTTGCTCCGGAGATTGGGCCAATTCTGGTCCGAGTTCAGAGCTGGCTGGCGAAATTGCCCCGCGATGTCTAATCCCGGCCAGCAGCGGCTGCGATATTCCATGCCGACGATCACGGACAAGAAGATAGCAATATTCTCAAAGCTAGCGAATTCATGCGAAGAAATTTTTTATTTCTAGTTCTTGCTTTTCTATCTGGGTGCACGTATCCGAAGGAGGGAACTCAAACTGACTGGACCTCTTTGTCATTGCCAGGAAAAGGGCTAGAACTAATCGATGACAAAGAATCAGAGTGGTTCCCGTTTTCGAAAGATGGCACCAGTAGTGCAATAGTAGGAACAAAGGGCGGCCCAGTTGCAGCCCCTATACTCTATTGGCGAATTACGGGCAATACCCTTCAACTTTCAGTATTTCCGGACGCCGAAATTGTTGAAGAGCTTCGCGACCCAGTAATTGACGGAAATATTGTTTCGGTAACGCGAAAGTCCGGCGTAAGGGCTCGGTATACGCTTTCGAAGCTCTAAAGCCGAACTTCGGCTTCGGGGCGGAAGCTGCCTTCCTGTTGACACGCAATGTCGGTTCAAGTAATACGTAGGCCTTCTACGCAAGCAAAAGGCGTCATATTGTGTGGAGGCCGTCGTCGCGCATCAATGATATCGTCGACTTGCATGCCGCGAACCAGCAAAGCTTGCCCGCTTCTGCCAGCGATGCAGCGAACTGCTCCTGTCCAAACTGCGGGTGATGGCGCGGCTTTGGCACTGTCCTGATATCGAGCAGGCATAAATGCCATTCTGCTGCAGCAATCCGGTGAATTCCTCGATTGTGCGGTTCGGATGGCCGATGGTGCAGACGAGTTCCCGAGTCATGCTCAGCCTTCGCGATGGCGTTCCTCACACTCTGACACGAACCCGCATTTGCTTACGTCCAGATAGGACGGCTTTCGCCACATGGAAGTGGCTTTAGTTGAGAAGCGCTTCGTAGACCTCAAGGTCGGCTTGGGAGAAGCAGCAGAAGATGACTTCTTCAAGCCCAGGGAATTGCTCGGCCGCGGCGCATACTGCCGATACGGCGAGTTCGGCGGCCTGGTCAATCGGGTAGCCGTAGATGCCGGTGCTGATGCTGGGAAATGCCAGTGAGGCGGCACCGTGTCTGGCCGCCAGTTCCACGCTGCCGCGATAGCAGGCCGCCAATAGATCCGGTTCGCCATTGGTACCGCCGCGCCACACCGGTCCGACGGTATGGATGATGTACTTGGCCGGTAGCCGATAACCCTTCGTCAGCTTCGCTTGCCCCGTCTTGCAGCCACCGAGAAGACGGCATTCGTGGACCAGTTCTGGCCCAGCGGCGCGATGAATTGCGCCATCAACGCCGCCACCGCCCAAGAGCGAGGAGTTGGCAGCGTTGACGATCGCGTCGACTGAAAGCTTGGTGATATCGCCCTGGATTGCGCGAAGGATGGTGGACATGACTGGGCGGCCATCGGCCTTAAAGTTTATTCAACGAATACTATAGCCGTCCTCGCGGGAATGGTGAAGCTGCCCGTTGCGGTGTCGTAGCGGGCTGCGGCTCCGGTTTGCACCGGGTGCAGGCGGTAGGCCTTGCCGGCTTCTCCAGCGGCAGTGATGGTCTGCTCCACCTTGTCCACGTTGATAAAGTACGCCACCGTCTTGAATCCCGCGCCTTCATAGCCGGCGCCGTCGAGGCGCGCTGCGACGACGGTCGCCAGCTGTTCTGGCCCGGTGTTCAGGAAGTGCAGGCGCTTCTTGATATCGTCCGCGGTACGCATCCGGAACAAGGTGCTGCTGGCACGGATGCGCAGCAGGTCGCGGAAGGTGTCGCGTGCGAGTGCGATATCAACGGGCGTTGGCTGAAGCGCGCGATTAGCCAGCAAGGGCTGGAGCAGCGCGTAATCCTTGCCGTTGTCCGCGGCGGGCGGCAGGCCGGTGCCGAAGTAGTTGGTCTGGTAGGTCCAGTCGAGGCGATTGAACCAGTCACCCGATTCAAAGCTGTTGCGGTCCATCGATTTGGAACGCAGGATCTCGAATCCGGCGTGGTAATACGCGACGCCCTGCGAGAAGGCGTTGATTGCAGCCGCCAGCATCTGCACGCGCGCGCGGTCAGCGCTGGTCGTGGAGATAGGCAGCTTGAGGGTATTGATGTCATACAGCGTCTGGTTGTCGTGGTTCTCGACGTAGTTGACCACCTCGCCTGGCTGGCTGGCATAACCGGCAGGCTGGTTGCCGCCATAAACGATGGCCTGCAGCTCCTTGGTCTCTCCGGTAAAGGTCTGCATGCGGTAGCTGCGGATCGAACCGGCCAGGCCGACCTTCACCAGGTCGGATGCCTTCATCAAATCCGCCACAGGGCGCAAGCCAGCGCCGGCATTCGGGTCGTACACCAGGCCATTGATATAACCTTGCTGCGAGATCACTTGCTGCCCCGAATCGCCCGCGCCGCCACCGCGTACGGCATCGCGCGCGCGGTCGCTGAATGTGCCGATTCCGCTGCCGTTCAGCGACAGTTGCGAGGCCTGCACGAAGCGCGCACCGTCCGCCACTTCGCCGAAGTTCCAGCCTTCGCCGATCAGGTTCACATGCCGGCCAGCGGCCTTGTTGACGCGGGCCTGCAGCGCTTCCATTACGGCGCGCGGCTGGTGGCCCATCAAGTCGAAGCGGAAGGAGTCGATGTGGTAGTGCTTCGTCCACAGCTCGGCCGAGTCGATCATCAGCTTGGCCATCATGCGGTTTTCGGTGGCCGTGTTGAAGCAGCAGGTGGAGCTTTCGATTTCGCCTTTCAGGTTCAGTCGCTGGTAATAGCCGGGGACGATGCGGTCCAGCACCGAGCGCTCGTGCTGGCCGCCGCGATAAGTATGGTTGTAGACCACGTCGGTGCCGACGCGCAGTCCGATCTTGTGCAGCGCCATCACCATTTCGCGCAGTTCGATGATGCGACGTGCGCCGTCGGCGGCGTCGGTGCTGTAGCTGCCTTCCGGTGCGTTGAAATGCCATGGGTCGTAGCCCCAGTTGTAGCAGTCTTTCAGCGCGTTGTCGCTGACGATTTTCTGCTGCTGGTCGCCGTCTGGAGCGCCGTGTACGACGGGGGCGACGCAGCCTTTCTCCGGCACGCTGCCCAGGTCATATACCGGCAGCAAGTGGACGTCGGTCATGCCGGCTTTAGCCAGCATGGCGAGGTGTTTCATGCCGTTGGTGCCGCTCTCGCGGAAGGCGGTGTATTTGCCGCGGTTCATGGCGCTGACGGACATGTCGTTGATCGAGAAGTCGCGCACGTGCAGCTCGTAAATCGACATGTCCGGCTGCACCTTCACGCTGGCCGGTGGCTGGTCCTTGTTCCAGCCGGCGGGCGCCAGGCGCGGGTCGGCCAGGTCGGCGATGTAGCTGCGGGAAGAGTCGGTGGTCAGGCTGACGGAATACGGGTCGGTGACGACGTTGCGTACCAAGCCGGTTTTTGGCGCGATCACGTCCACCACGTATTTGTAATAGCGGCCGGACAGGTTGCCGTTAGCATTGGCGGACCAGATGCCGGTTTTTGCGTCGGCGTGCATGGTGGTGACGGATTTCGCCTTGCTGCTGCCGGTGTCGAACACACAGACAGAAACGCGTTGTGCGGTCGGCGCCCACAGTTTGAATGTGGTGGCGCCTTTGCCGATGCTTGCGCCCAGGTCGTTCGCCTGTTCGGCGGTGGCGTAGATTTCGTCCAATGCGCCCGGCACCTGCAGCGCGGTGGCGTCACGCACGGTGCCGTCTGCATTTTCCTGCACTAGTACCAGTTGTTTTGCCAGCATTGCCGGCAGGCGGGCGCGGTTGGCGGCCGATAGTGCGAGCAGCACGCCGTCGCCGGTGTACTTGAAGCGCTGGGCCAGCGCGGCGGGAAGTGTTTCGGTCGTCGCGGCCAGCGGCATTGCACCATCCGCTCCGCTGACGGTGGCGCCTTGCGGCGCGCTGATGCCGGCGGCGGCTGCGTAATAGATTTTGAAGCTGCCCTCGGCCTGGACGCCGGTCCATTTGGCCAAACGCCCGTCCAGCCACAGAGCGCGGGCATCGAAGCCTTGGGTAAGGGCCAGCACGGTCTCATGCGGGCCGGCGCAGGAGGCCAGGGTATGAGGTGAGGCAGCGGTGGGGGCTGCGGTGAGGACGGTGGTTGGTGCCGCGGCGGCGGAAAACGCCGCGAGGACCGCCGCAAGGGCCGCCACGAGGGTGCGCTGCTTCATTTTGTCTCCGTAGTAGTGATGCTACAGAAATATTAGCTCAAATCTGTAGCTTCACTACATATTAGTCGCGCTGGATCTGGTGCTTTTTCAGCTTGTCATAGAGCGTCTTGCGGGGCAGAAGCAGGCGGTCAGCGGCCAGCGCCACATTATTGTCGGCAGAGGCCAGGGCACGCAGGATCAGGTCGCGCTCGAAGGCGTCGACTTGCTGCGGCAGGGAAGGCTGCTCGGCGTCCCCCGTCACCGAGCCTGCGGCGGGTACGCCGGCTGCCATTGCGACGCCGGCTGCCGAGGCGGCACCTGCGGTCATGGCGGCGCTGCCTGTGGCGCCGGCGCCGGCTGCCCATTCCATGCCTGCGCCAGTGGCAGCAGCCGCTGGCGATGAAATGCCTGCGCCAGTGGCAAAAGCCGCGCCGGATACGATTGCCGGGCTATGCGACGGTGCGATGGTTGCGACGGGGACCAGTCCAAGCGTGAGGCGCTCGGCAAAATTGCGCAGCTCCCGCACATTCCCCGGCCAATCCGCTGCCTGCCATGCGGCCATCTGCTCCGGCGTCCACATCGGCATTGCGCGCTGGTAGCGCCGGGCTGCCTCGGCGACGAAGTGCGCCAGCAGCAGCGGAATATCCTCGCGCCGGTCGCGCAGGCGCGGCAAATCGATGCTGATGACGCCAATCCGGTAATACAGGTCCTCGCGGAACAATCCCTGGGCCGACAGCGCCAGCAAGTCGGCCTTGCTGGCCGCGACTACCCGGCAATCCAGCGCCACCGACTCATTCCCGCCCAGGCGTTCGAGGCGCCGTTCCTGCAGCACGCGCAGCAGTTTGACCTGCAGTGCCATCGGCATGCTCTCAATCTCATCGAGGAACACCGTCCCGCCATTGGCGAATTCCAGCTTGCCGATGCGCCGCTTTTGCGCGCCTGTAAAGGCCCCCGCCTCGTGGCCGAATATTTCGCTCTCGAACACCGACTCGGGCAGTGCGCCGCAGTTGATGGCGACGAAATTCCCCTTGCGTCCACTGGCCGCATGAATCAGGCGCGCCATCACTTCCTTGCCGGTACCGGTCTGGCCATTGACCAGGATATCCACGCCGGTCGGCGCCACATTGCGCACCACGACTTTCAAGTGCTCGATGGCTTCGGAGCGTCCGATCAGGTCTGGCATGTCCGGATGCTGCGCGCGTTCGCTGCGCAAGCGGCGGTTTTCCAGGACCAGGTTGCGGCGCTCTTGCGCGCGCTTGACCGCGTCCAACAGGCGTTCGGACGAGAAGGGCTTTTCGATGAAGTCATAGGCTCCGGCGCGCATGGCTTCCACTGCCATGCTGACGTCACCGTGGCCGGTCACCACAATGACGGGCAGCTCGGCGTCGAGCGCCGCAACGCGCGCCAGCAAGTCCAGTCCGGAAAGCCCCGGCAGCCGTACATCGGTTACCACTACGCCTGCGAAATTCGCCAGCAGCAACGGCAGCGCTTCCTCGGCGCTTGCGCAAGCCTGCACTGCGAAGCCGCCCAGCTCCAGCGTTTGCGAGGTGGCCAGGCGCAGCGACGCCTCATCTTCAACCAATAGCGCCTTCATCGGGCAGCTCCTTCTTTAATAAGCGGTAAGCGTAACTCAAACTGCGCACCGCCGCCGTCCAGGTTGCGGGTCGACAGGCTGCCGTTCATTGCCTGCACGATCGAGGAGGAGATCGCCAGCCCCAGCCCCAGTCCTTGCCCGGCAGGCTTGGTGGTGAAGAAGGGCTCGAACAGGTGCGCCGCGACTTCCTGCGGGATGCCCGGACCGCTGTCGCTGATGCGTGCGACGCCTTCGGCACCTTCGCGCGACAGCACGATGGAGACACGCGGCTGCGGCGTTCCCTCGACCGCATCCAGGGCATTGCGCAATATGTTAATCAGCACTTGTTCGATGCGCACCGTATCACCTGCCACCACCAGCGGCTCCGCGCCGGTCTCGATCTCCATCGCCACATTGCGACGCTTGCTCTCGCTCTCGAGCAGGAAAGTTGAGCTGCGTACTGCGCGCGCGAAGTCCACCGGGCCTATGGTGTCGTCCTTGCGCGCAAAACCTTTCAGCTGGCTGATGATGGCTCCCATGCGGGCACTGGCATCGCCGATGTGTCCAAGGTTGCTGGCCGCCTGTTCCGGTTGGCCGCGGTCGAGGAAAGTACGGGCGTTGTCGGCAAAGGCACGGATTGCCGCCAGCGGCTGGTTCAGTTCATGTGTCACGCCGGCAGCCATCTGGCCCAGCATGGCCAGTTTGCCGGCTTGCACCAGTTCATTCTGGGTCGTGCGCAGGATGCGGTTGGTTTCGCTCAGTTGCTGCGTGCGCTGGGCGATGCGCGACTCCAGTTCGCGGTCGAAGGCCATGCGCTCTTCGCGCCGGCGGCGGCGCTGGTGCATGGCCCAATACGAGACGGCGCCGCAAGCCAGCAGCAGGGCGGTTGCCAGCGCCCAGTTGATGCCGCTGCGTACCACGCGCAACTGGCTTGGGAAAATCATCAGCTGCCAGCCCAGGCGCCCGACTTCCTGCGTGACGCGCGGGCCGGGATTGCGCGCCAAGGGCGTGACTTCGCGGCCGATGTATTGCTGCGTGCTGGCCAGCTCCGCCAGGGCGTCGGGCCGCAAGGGCGTCAGGCTGTGATAGCGCCAGTTCGGGCGATTACTGAGGAAGATGACGCCGTGGCGGTCGGCCAGGACGATCGGGTCTTCGCTGCTGTTCCAGTTGCGTTCCAGCTCGGCGAGGCTGATCTTCACGGCGATCACGCCCGCGATCTCGCCATGCCGCTTTACAGGTTGCGCGATGAAGTAGCCCGCTTCGCTGGTGCTGGTACCGATGCCGTAGAAGCGGCCAGCCTTGCCGTTCAGCGCAGCCTGGAAATAGGGGCGGTAGGAGAAATTCTTGCCGGCGAAGCCGAGCGGCTGGTCCCAGTTGCTGGCGCCCAAGGTCAGGCCGTTGCGGTCCATCAGGTAAAGCGCGCCGACCTTGGCCTGCTGCTGGATGGTTTGCAGCGTCTCATTCAGGCGGGCGATGACTTCCGGATTCTTCGGAGCGGCGAGGGCGTTGGTCAGGTCGGGCTGCTGCGCCAGGACAAAAGGGAGGGTTTCAAAACGCTCCAGCACCGACTGCAGTTCCGGCGCCATGAGTTGCAGCTGGCGCTGGCCTTGCGCCAGCTGTTCATTGCCGGCGCGGTAGGCGCCAAGGATATAGGCGGCCACGATGATCGCGGCCGCCGGTAACAGCAACAGAATAAAAGGTTTGCGCATAAGCGCAATTTTAGTCCACTGCGGCCATGCGCAGTTCGTCGCTGTGGTGACGCTGCTGTTCTTCCATGACCAGCGCGCCCAGTTCACGTTTGAGGGCGTTGAAGTCTGCCGACGCCGGATCACGCAAGCGCGGCAGTTCCACGATCATGTCGCGCTTGACAGTGCCCGGGCGGTAGGTCATGACCACGATGCGGTCGGCCAGGTAGATCGCCTCTTCGATACTGTGGGTAACGAAGATGATGGTCTTTTTCAGTTCCGACCAGATGCGCAGCAGTTCGTCCTGCAGGTTGCGGCGGGTCAGGGCGTCCAGTGCGCCGAACGGCTCGTCCATCAGCATGATCGGCGAGTCCAGTGCCAGCACGCGCGCAATGGCTACACGCTGGCGCATGCCGCCGGACAGGTCTTTCGGATAGCGGTTGCGGAAGTCGGACAGCGACAGCATGGACAGCAGCTGGTCCACGCGCTGCTTGATTTCCGCTTGTGCCATGCCTTTGACCTCCAGGCCGAAGGCGATGTTCTTCTCCACCGTCATCCATGGGAACAGTGCGTATTCCTGGAACACCATGCCGCGCTCAGGACCAGGACCGGTGATCAACTGGCCGTCGGCGGTGATCTCGCCGCTGGATGGCAGCGAGAAACCTGCAATGGCGTTCAGCAGGGTGGACTTGCCGCAGCCCGAAGGCCCCAGCAGGCAGACGAACTGGCCTTGCGGGATCTGCAGGTTGATGTCGCGCAGCGCCACCACTTCGCGGTTGTCGGTCTTGAATACCTTGTTGACGCCTTTGACGTCGATATGGGTTGCGCTCATCTCAGTTCTCCAGGCCGCGGTGCCAGCGCAGCAGGTGGTTATTCAGTTTGTTCATGCCGATGTCGATCGCCAGGCCAAGCAGGCCGATGCTGATCATGCCGGCGATGATCTTGTCCGACCAGAAGTACTCGCGTGCTTCCAGGATGCGGAAACCGAGGCCGTTGTTCACGGCGATCATCTCGGAAACGATGACCACGATGAAGGCGGTACCGATGCCGATGCGTACGCCGGACAGGATGTAAGGCACGGCTGCCGGCAGCATTACGCGCACGAACATGGTGCTCTGGCTGACGCCCAGGTTGCGGGCGGCGCGGATGTAAATGCCGTCAACGTGGCGCACGCCGGCGATGGTGTTCATCAGCACCGGGAAGAAGGCCCCCAGCGCAATCAGGAACACGGCTGGCGCGTTGCCCAGGCCGAACCACAGGATCGCCAGTGGGATATAGGCGATAGGTGGAATCGGGCGCAGCACCTGCAGCAGGGGATTGAGCCAATCGTACATGCGCTTGCTCGAACCCATGACCAGCCCGAAAGGCAGGGCCAGGCCGGCGCCGACGGCGAAGCCGACCAGCACCCGGTACATGCTGCTGATGGTGTCGCCAATCAGTTCGCCGGAAAATGCCCAAGCGAGCCAGGAGCTCGCGGCGGGGTCATAGGCTTGCAGCGGCAGCAGGTATTCCACCCACTTCGTCACTACCGCCCACGGGGAGGGCAGTACTTGCGGATTGATCCACTCCAGCGAAGCGCTGGCCTGCCACAGGGCAATCACCAGCGCGGGCACCACGGAGCCCGTTGCGATCTGGCGCAAATTCAGTTTTGCCATGATATGCCTCGCCTTACTTGATGTTCAGGCTTTTCTTCGCTTCGTCCAGCAGGTCGGTCTTGACCCATTCGGAAGCTACCGGTGCCTTGCGCATTTTGCCCACGCCGGTCTTGTTCATCACATCGGTGGTGACCTGGATATGCTGCGGCGAAATGTCGTAGGTGTACGGCGAATTGGCGATCGCGTCCTGGAAGTCGTCGGAAGTGATCTGGCCTTTGAAGATTACGTTGCGCACGTATTTTTCAGCGGTCGGCTTGTCGTCGATGAAGGTCTTGGTGGCCTGCACGAAGCAGTTCATGAACTTGGCGGCGGTGGCACGGCGGGTGGTGTAGAACTTCTCGCTCATGACCATGGTGCGCACTGGCTCGCCGATCGGGGTGTCATATGGCTTCATGACTTCCATGCCGAAGCCCTTGTTAATGGCTTGCGAGGATTGCGGCTCCGATTGCATGATTGCGTCCAGGTTCTTGCCGAGCAGCGCCTGGTTCAGGTCCGCGAAGGCCAGGAACACCAGTTGCACGTCCTTGCCCGGCTGGTCGGAGAAGGTCAGGCCGGCTTGCGCCAGTTCGGCTGCCAGCAGCACTTCATGGATGCCGCCGCGGGTCACGCCGACTTTCTTGCCCTTCAAATCCTTGATTGCCTTGATGCCGCTGTCGGGGCGCGCGACCAGGCGCGCGCCACCTTTGGCGAAACCGGCGACGACATAAATCGGGGCGCCATTGGCGCGGCCCTGGATGGCAGCTTCCGACGCGGTGGCGCCGACATCGAGCTCACCGGCCAGGATGGCCTGCATCACGTCCGGGCCTTTGGCGAAGACGTGTTCTTCGACCTTGATGCCGCACTTGGGTGCGATTTCCTTGATATACGAGACGGCGCCGTAGTGCGCGAATTTCAGGTTGCCGAGGCGGACGACTTCCTGGGCGTTGGCGGCGGAAGCGAAGGCTGCGGCCACGAAGAGGGATGCGAGTTTAAGCTTGGTCATGCTGGTCTCCTGGGTAAGGGGTGTTCTGACCAGCAATTAGCAGCTTCCATGCCAGAATCTTGGAATGCGGCAAGTGCTTGATTTTATTGAGGTGCGCCGCCTGGCGAGCGGAACGTCCGGGCCCGCGATGGCGGGATTCCGGAATTCCAGCCGCGCTTTGTGCGGATTCTCGCCGCTGCAAATCGGCAGCGACAGGAATAAAAAAGGTTCATCGCGGATTACCGGGATGACCGAGCTGTAAACGCAAGAGAGCAGTAAGGAAGAGTTATTGTGTTTGTGCGACCAAACCCACTAA